>NZ_JABWRA010000050.1:0-46449 GCF_014268705.1 Pseudomonas sp. SWRI179
CGCTCGGTCGCGTAGCGGCCGCAAAAGCTTAGGGCTGCTTCGCAACCCAGCGGGAGCAAGCTCCCTCGCCACAAAAGCGTTCCTGACCACAAAAGAGAGGCATGGCCAGAGAGGTCTTCATGGTTTCAGATGTTCCTAATAGAACATCGACCGCGCTTCTTCGATATCCGCGCAGCGGGCCTTGTTTTCCGGGTCGATGCCCAGTTTCTTGAAGGCCGGGACGCCGAACACGTCGATCCTGGACAGCGGGTGGTCGGTGTCCTTGTAGCAGTACAGCGCAGCGACCTGCACCAGATCGACATAATCGATTTGCTTGGAGTCCCGGCTGAAATCCAGGTACAGGCCTGGCAGCTTCACCAACCGCTCCGGAAATTCCCAGACACTGAGCAACTTGTCCCCCAGCACCGGGTGAATCGTCTCGATGACGTGGTTGAGGCTGACCGGGTCCGACAGCAATTCATTATTGTCTTGTGCATACGTGAGGATCGGTAGCACGCCGATTTGATGCACCAGCCCGCCCAATGCGGCCTGGTCGGGCTTGAGTTGGGTGTAGCCGCGACACAGCGCATAGCTGACGCCGGCGATCTCCAGGCTCTTGCGCCAGACTTCGCGCATCTTCAGTTCCACCACCTCGGAGCGGGCATGGAAAATCTGCTCCATGACCAGGCCGATGGCCAGGTTGCTGCTGTAGTTGACGCCCAATCGAGTGATGGCCGTGTGCAGATCAGTGACTTCCTGGGTGGCGCGCAACAGCGGGCTGTTGACTACTTTTATCAGGCGTGCCGAGAGGGCCGTATCGCGGCCGATCACTTTGCTCAGGTTGCTGACGCTGATTTCCGGGTCTTCGGCGGCCCGGCGAATCTGCATGGCCACTTCCGGTAATGTTGGCAGAACCAGGTCGTCGTTATCGATGGCCTGTACCAAATCCCGTTGGACCTTATCCGCCAAATCGCTCATTTAGGTTCTCTAGAGTACTGCGGCAAATACTGCGATCAGCGCTGGATTTCGCGGTCGCGGTCCAGTTCGTAAGGCAGGTCCAACAATTGAAGGCGCGGGCCTTCCAAGGCACCGAGGTGCACATTGTCATCTTCTGCTGCTTCGGCCTGCAAAACCGCCAGCAGTTCAATGTTTCCCTCTCCGCGGGCGGCAATCACCACTTCGCCGATGGAACTGCCATGCGTGGGGGAGAACAGCGCCGTGCCGGGTTCCGGCAGTTCGCTGACGTCCAGCTGCAGGCGATACAGGCGGCGCTTGAGCTTGCCCAGGTATTGCATGCGGGCAACGATTTCCTGGCCGGTGTAGCAGCCTTTCTTGAAACTGACGCCGCCGACGGCTTGAAGGTTGAGCATCTGTGGGATGAACAATTCGCGGGTGGCCGGCATGACCTGGCCGATCCCGGCGCGAATCTGACCCAGCAGCCACGGGTTCAGGTCCGCCTCGGCCAGTTCGGCGCCCAGGCGGGTGCGCAATGTCTGGGCCTGGTCGGCGGGGGCCCACAATTCGGCGCGGCCGGGGGAAACACGGATGGCGATCAAGGCTTCATGGCGCGCCACGCTGTCGGTGTCGCTCGGCAGTTCCAGGCCCAGGCCGGCCAGGGTCGTGTCGGCGTTTTCCAGGCCGAAGCGAACCCAGGCGGCGCTTTCGTCGGTGAGCTTGGATTTGGAGAACACGGCATATTTTTTCAGATCCGCCAGTTGCGGTTCGAGCAGTTCGGTGGCCATGGCCATCAACACGCCGTCGCCTTCGAGCAGGATGCGGAAACTCGATTGCATCCGGCCTTTCTGGGTGCAGCGGGCACCGAGGCTGGCCCGGCTGACGCTCAGGTAGTCGAGGTTGCAGGTCAATTGGCCTTGCAGGAATTTGCTGGCATCCACGCCGCGGACAGCGAGGACGCCTTCGTGGGACAGGGTGCAGAAAAAAGCGAAATCAGCCATGGGTCATCGCAGGGTAAAAAGTCTGGTAGACATCATAAGGGGACGCCCTTGAAATGGGTAGTTCACAAAGGATCGATGGCGCCCGACCAAAGCTGTCTGTTCCGCTGCGGTGGGGCCTGTATACTTGCGCTCTATTTGAGGAGCGCTCCATGGTCGAAGACGTTGAACTGAATCGCCTCTACTGGCACAGCCGCCGCGGCATGCTTGAGCTGGACGTGTTGCTGGTGCCGTTCGTGAAAGAGGTTTATCCCCATCTCAATGAAGTGGACCGTGCGTGCTACGTCCGCTTGCTCGAATGCGAGGATCAGGACATGTTCGGCTGGTTCATGGAACGCAGCGAATCCGAAGACCCTGAGTTGCAGCGCATGGTCCGGATGATCCTGGACCGTGTCCAGCCCAAGTAATCGCTTCGAATGCCGCTGGCAGGCCTCCGGGCAGTTGCTGGCGGCCTATCTGCTTGCCCAGGCGTTCGCCCTGGGTTCGTTGTTCCTGTTGTCCGTGCCGTCCTGGTGCGCAGCGCTTGGCGTCGTAGTGTGCCTGGCTCATGGCGCCTGGGTGATCCCTCGACATTTATTGCTGACCCAGCGCCGGGCTTTTTGCGGGTTGCGTCGTAACGCCACTGGCTGGCAGCTGTGGAACCGGGCCGACGGCTGGCGGGCTGTGCAATTGCGCCCCGACAGCCTGGCGCTGCCAATGATCATCGTGCTGCGCTTTCGCCTGCGGGGGGAGCGGCGGGTTCGCTCGCTGTGCGTGCCCCGCGACGCGCTGGCGCCGGATGTCCATCGGCGCCTGCGGGTGCAGCTCAGGTTCAGTCGGCGTAGGTGGGTGGCACCAGGATAGTGTCCAGCGCCTCGGGCAGCAGGTTCGGGTAGTCGAGGGTGTAATGCAGCCCCCGGCTTTCCTTGCGCTCCATGGCCGAGCGAATCATCAGTTCGGCCACCTGGGCCAGGTTGCGCAACTCGATCAGGTCGCGGCTGACTTTGTAGTTGCTGTAGAACTCGTCGATCTCATCCAGCAGCAAGCGCACCCGGTGCTGTGCCCGTTGCAGGCGCTTGTTGGTGCGCACGATGCCGACGTAGTCCCACATGAAGCGCCGCAGCTCGTCCCAGTTGTGAGCGATGATCACGTCTTCGTCAGAGTCGGTGACCTGGCTGGCGTCCCACGAGGGCAGGGCGGCCGGAATGGCGATCTGCGGCAATTGCTCGAGGATGTCCGCTGCCGCCGAGCGGGCGTAGACGAAACATTCCAGCAGCGAGTTGCTGGCCATGCGGTTGGCGCCGTGCAGGCCGGTGAAGCTGGTTTCGCCAATGGCGTAGAGGCCCGGCACGTCGGTGCGGCCGCGTTGATCGACCATCACGCCACCGCAGGTGTAATGTGCCGCTGGCACCACCGGGATCGGTTGCTTGGTGATGTCGATGGAGAATTCCAGGCAGCGCTCGTACACCGTCGGGAAGTGGCTCTTGATGAACGCTTCGGGCTTGTGGCTGATGTCCAGGTAGACGCAATCGATACCCAGGCGCTTCATTTCATGGTCGATGGCCCGGGCGACGATGTCCCGTGGTGCCAGTTCGGCGCGCGGGTCGAAGCGTTGCATGAAGCGTTCGCCGTTGGGGAGTTTCAAATGAGCCCCTTCGCCACGCAGGGCCTCGGTCACCAGGAAACTCTTGGCCTGCGGGTGGTAGAGGCAGGTGGGGTGGAACTGGTTGAACTCGAGGTTCGCCACCCGGCAACCCGAGCGCCAGGCCATGGCGATGCCGTCGCCGCAGGCGCCATCGGGGTTGCTGGTATAAAGGTAGACTTTCGCCGCACCCCCGGACGCCAGGATGACGAAGCGCGCGCCGTAGGTGTCGACTTCGCCGGTGCCGCGATTGAGCACGTAGGCGCCGAGGCAGCGATCACCGTCCAGGCCCAGGCGTTTTTCGGTGATCAGGTCGACCGCGACGCGCTGTTCCAGCAATTCGATGTTCGGCCGTTGTCGCGCCTGGGCGAGCAGGGTCTTGAAGATCGCCGCGCCCGTGGCGTCGGCTGCGTGAATGATGCGCCGATGGCTGTGGCCGCCTTCGCGGGTCAGGTGAAACTCGAAACCGCCGTCTTCGGTGCCTGATTGTTCGTCACGGGTAAACGGCACGCCTTGGTCGATCAGCCACTGGATGGCTTCCCGGCTGTGCTCGACCGTGAAGCGCACCGCTTGCGGATCGCAAAGGCCGCCGCCAGCGTTGAGGGTGTCGTCGACGTGGGATTCAATGGTGTCGGTATCGTCCAGCACGGCGGCGACGCCGCCCTGGGCCCAGAAAGTCGAACCGTTGGCCAGGTCGCCCTTGCTCAGGACGGCGATGCGCAAGTGCGCAGGCAAGGTCAGGGCCAGGCTCAATCCGGCGGCACCGCTGCCGATTACCAGAACATCATGTTGGAACTGTTGGCTCATTCGAATGGTTTCCGCTCAAGGCGACCCGGGTCGGGGTTGGCGCCAGACACCGCTTCAACGGGTCGGGCAGCCACGCAGCCCACTAGTATATAGAGGGGGGGATCGGCACAATAGCCGGGCATTCATGGCAATGTGAAACCAGTGTGACAGAAAAGCGGCACGCTTCGTCGGACCAGGCGGTTGGCTCTGAGTCGACAAAGGCGTCTGTTTCGAAGACAGAACGCTGTTTATCACGTCATGGTCGTCCATTATTCTATTTGCGACGCTGGAAATAGCGGGAACTTTTGCCAGGCGCCTACGTTCAATAGACGGTTGTCTGCAAAAGGGAGCAGCGTCGGGTTGATGCAGGATTTCGATTGGAATCCCTGCCAATAGGCCCGGCGACAGATTATTCGCGCAGCCGGGGAATCTCCTGCTGCGTTTTTCGTGCGTGCCGAGATCAGAGCGCGTCGGAAACTTGCTTGGAAGGGGGAGAACTTTTGCGAAAAGCCCGAGTCTATGTTTGCAAGCCCGGTCAATTAGTAATGCAAGCCTCCTTCGAGCTTATCGAGGAGTGTTCATGCTAACCCAGGAAGAGGATCAGCAGCTGGTCGAGCGCGTCCAACGCGGCGACAAGCGAGCTTTCGATCTGCTAGTGCTGAAATACCAGCACAAAATTCTCGGGTTGATCGTGCGTTTCGTGCACGACACCCATGAAGCGCAGGATGTCGATCAGGAAGCCTTCATCAAGGCCTACCGCGCACTTGGTAATTTTCGCGGGGACAGCGCGTTTTACACGTGGCTTTACCGCATCGCCATCAACACGGCGAAAAACTATCTGGTTTCACGCGGCCGCCGGCCGCCGGATAGCGATGTAAGTTCTGAAGATGCCGAGTTCTACGATGGCGATCATGGCCTCAAGGATCTCGAATCACCGGAACGTGCGTTGCTGCGGGATGAGATCGAAGGCACCGTCCATCGAACCATCCAGCAACTGCCTGAAGATTTGCGTACGGCTTTAACTTTACGTGAGTTCGACGGTCTGAGTTACGAAGACATTGCGAGCGTCATGCAATGTCCTGTGGGCACCGTGCGCTCCCGGATTTTCCGCGCTCGGGAGGCCATTGATAAAGCCCTGCAACCGTTGTTGCAGGAAAACTAGAGACAGCGGCGACAGCCAAGAGAGGAACGCCATGAGTCGTGAAGCCCTGCAGGAATCGCTGTCCGCAGTTATGGACAACGAAGCGGACGAACTTGAATTACGTCGGGTATTGAATGCCTTCGACGATGTTGAAACACGTGAGACCTGGGCTCGTTACCAGATCGCCCGGGCTGTGATGCACAAGGACTTGTTGCTTCCTCGCCTGGACATCGCTGCCGCCGTTTCTGCTGCATTGGCTGACGAAGCCGTACCGGCAAAAGCATCTCGCGGACCATGGCGCAGCCTGGGTCGCCTGGCGGTAGCCGCGTCGGTCACCGTCGCTGTACTGGCGGGTGTACGCCTGTATAACCAGGATGAGATTGCCGGCGTGCAGATGGCGCAGCAGTCCAACCAGCCTGGCTTGGCCGCTCCACAGGTCAAGGGCCCAGCGGTATTGGCCGGTTACAGCGAAGGTTCGGAAACCGCAGGCCCAATGGCCAACGGTGTTCTGCAAGGCCAGCCTGGCTGGCATGATCAGCGCCTGCCCAACTACCTGCGTCAGCATGCCCAGCAAGCTGCCCTGAAAGGTACCGAAAGCGCGCTGCCTTACGCCCGTGCCGCCAGCCTGGAAAACCGTTAATAAGGAAAGCCATTGCGCGCCATACCTCTATTCACGCTTCTGCTTGGTGGCTGGTGTGCAATTCCAGCCCATGCCGATGAGGCTCAGGACTGGTTGAACCGCCTGAGTCAAGCCGAGCAACAGCAGAGCTTCCAGGGCACTTTCGTTTACGAGCGCAACGGTAGTTTTTCTACCCATAACATCTGGCATCGCGTCCAGGATGGCAAGGTCCGCGAGCGGTTACTCCAGCTCGACGGCTCGGCACAGGAAGTCGTGCGCATTGATGGGCATACTCAATGCGTAAGCGGCTCCTTGATCCCGGGGCTGGGCAATACGCCGGACAGCACTTCACGTGCGCTCGATCCGCAAAAACTCAAGAATTGGTATGACCTTGCAGTCATTGGCAAGTCACGTGTGGCCGGACGTCAAACGGTCATCGTTGCGCTGACGCCCAAGGACCAGCATCGCTATGGCTTCGAGCTGCACCTGGACAGAGAAACCGGCCTGCCGCTCAAATCCTTGTTACTCAATGACAAGGGCCAGTTGCTCGAGCGCTTCCAGTTCACCCGCATGAATCTCGCCGCGCCCGCAGACGCTGATTTGCAGGCCAGCGCCGATTGCAAGGCTGTCACGCAGGATCCCGGCAAGGCCGTCGCGGCGAAAACCGCCTGGCACTCGGACTGGCTGCCGCCCGGCTTCGAGCTGACCAGCAGTACCGCGCGCAAGGACCCGGATTCCCAGGTCCAAGTCAGCAGCCTGATGTATGACGACGGGCTGGCGCGCTTCTCGGTGTTCCTGGAGCCGTTGAACGGTGCCAACGCCACCGATACCCGTACTCAACTCGGTCCGACGGCGGCCGTGTCTCGCAGACTGACGACGCCCCAGGGCGAAATGATGGTCACGGTGGTCGGTGAAATTCCTATCGGTACGGCGGAACGGATCGCGCTGTCTATGCGCTCTGACGTCACGGCGACCCAATAACCTGCTGGCTGCACGGGTGATTCGATTGCGCGAGAGGCCGATGACGCCAGGGCTTGATCGAAATGCCGAAACTTCCTGTCAGCATTTTCATTTGCAAAAACTCAGCTTTTTTTCTATAGGTCAGAGCCGCTCGGCTCTGGCCTTGTCTGTTCCCGGAACAAAAATACCGGCGTATCTTTCCCTGGTATTCCTTGCTCCATATCGCTTAACCATGCTCGTCGTAACGGGAGCCGTATGTCGATACCACGCTTGAAAACCTATCTCTCCATTTTTGCCACCGTGCTTGTGCTCGGCCAGGCCGTTCCTGCCGTGGCGGTGGAATTGCCCGATTTCACGCAACTGGTCGAGCAGGCTTCACCCGCCGTGGTGAACATCAGCACCACCCAGAAGCTGCCGGATCGCCGTGTATCGGACCCGCAGATGCCGGACCTGGAAGGCTTGCCGCCCATGCTGCGGGAGTTCTTCGAGCGCGGCATGCCGCAACAGCCGCGCTCGCCCGGTGGTGGCCGCCAGCGCGAAGCGCAATCCCTGGGCTCGGGGTTCATCATTTCGCCTGATGGCTACATCCTGACCAACAACCATGTGATCGCCGACGCCGACGAAATCCTGGTGCGCCTGGCCGACCGCAGCGAGCTCAAGGCCAAGCTGATCGGCACCGACCCACGTTCCGACGTGGCGCTGTTGAAAATCGAAGGCAAGGACCTGCCGGTGCTCAAGCTGGGCAAATCCCAGGACCTGAAAGCCGGCCAATGGGTGGTGGCCATCGGTTCGCCGTTCGGCTTCGACCACACCGTGACCCAGGGCATCGTCAGCGCCATCGGTCGCAGCCTGCCGAACGAAAACTACGTGCCGTTCATCCAGACCGACGTGCCGATCAACCCGGGTAACTCCGGTGGCCCGCTGTTCAACCTCGACGGTGAAGTGGTCGGCATCAACTCCCAGATTTATACCCGTTCGGGCGGCTTCATGGGCGTGTCCTTCGCCATTCCGATCGACGTGGCCATGGACGTGTCCAACCAGCTGAAAAGCGAAGGCAAGGTCAGCCGTGGCTGGTTGGGCGTGGTCATCCAGGAAGTGAACAAGGACCTGGCCGAGTCGTTCGGGCTGGATAAACCTGCCGGTGCGCTGGTGGCGCAGATCCAGGAAGGTGGCCCGGCTGCCAAGGGCGGCCTGCAAGTGGGTGACGTGATCCTGAGCATGAACGGCCAGCCGATCGTCATGTCCGCCGACCTGCCGCACCTGGTGGGCGCTCTCAAGGCCGGCGCCAAGGCTAATCTGGAAGTGATCCGCGAAGGCAAGCGCAAGAACGTCGAACTGACCGTCGGCGCCATTCCTGAAGAAGGCAAGGAACTGGATTCGCTGCCAAAATCCGGCGTCGAGCGCAGCAGCAACCGCCTGGGCGTGGCCGTGGTCGAGCTGACCGAAGAGCAGAAACGCACCCTGGAACTGCAGGGTGGTGTAGTGATCAAGGAAGTGCAGGACGGTCCTGCCGCGCTGATCGGTCTCCAGCCGGGCGACATCATCACGCACCTGAACAACCAGGCCATCGGTTCGGCCAAGGAGTTCACCGACATCGCCAAGGCATTGCCGAAGAATCGTTCGGTGTCGATGCGGGTCCTGCGCCAGGGGCGCGCGAGCTTCATCACGTTCAAGCTGGCCGAATGACCGGTTAGCCGCTGAAAAAAAACCGCCTCCAAAGAAGTAATGCAGTTACTCAAGAGAGACGATGGACCTGTGGCGAGGGAGCTTGCTCCCGCTTGAGCGCGAAGCGCTCACAAAAAGGGCCGCTTCGCAGCCCAGCGGGAGCAAGCTCCCTCGCCACGGTTTTTTTCGATCGACTTAAGTGAGCCGCATTAGCTCGAGAGAGGCGGTTTTTTTATGCCTGGCGAATGCTCAGCCCATCATGTCCTTGACCATGCGCTCCTGCTCCATGAGTTCCCGCTGGCGCGCATCGATGCGTGACGAAAGGGGGAAGTTGGTGCCGGCGCGCCGTTTGGCGAAGTCCAGTTGCTGGATGGCCTGACGGTAATCGCCCACCAGGGCGAAGTACTCGGCACGGGCCTGATGCAGGCCAATGATGTTGCCGGACAGCCCACGGGTCTCGGCCACCATGTACCAGACGTCCGGATCGTCCGGGCGCGACTTGAGCAAGGTTTCCAGGGCCTTCTCGGCGTCGGCGGGACGGTTCTGCTTGAGCAGCAGGTCGACGCGGACCTGGTTGAGCGGATAATTGCCCGGGTACTGGCTCAGCATTCGGTCGACGCGGGACTGAGCGTCGGCCAGTTTGTTGCTGGTGATGTCCAGGTCCACCAGGGCGAGGTTGTAGATGATCTCGTTGGGTGATTTGGCCAGCAACGGCTTGAGGTTCTCCCGAGCTTCGTTCAACTGGCCGCCCTTGATCTGCGCGATCGCCAGGCCATAGCGTGCCACGTCGTTCTTCGGGTTCTCGTCCAGCTGTGCCCGGAAGCGCTTGGCGGCCAGGCCCGGGGTTTCTTCATAGGTCAGTTGGACCCGTGCACGAATCAATTGATAGCGCACGCTGTCCTCGATGCCGCCCGGCCTGGCCTGTTCGGCGCGGTTACGGGTGTCGGCGATCCGCGATTCGGTCACCGGGTGAGTCAGCAGGAATTCCGGGGGCCTGGCGTCGAACCGATACTGGCGCATCAGGCGCTCGAACATGGTGGGCATGGACCGCGGGTCGTAGCCGGCCTTTTCCAGGTTCTGGATGCCGATGCGGTCGGCTTCCTGTTCGTTCTGGCGCGAGAAGCGCCGTTGTTCCTGGATGGCGGCGGCCTGGGTCCCGGCGATGGCGGCGATCCCGGCGTCACCGCCACCGGCGGCGGCAATCACGATGCCGGCCAGCAGTGCGGCCATCATCGGCACCTGCATGCGTTGCTGGGCTTCGACGCCACGGGCGAAGTGGCGCTGTGACAAGTGGGCCAGTTCGTGGGCCATGACCGAGGCGTATTCGCCTTCGGTCTGGGCGTTGAGGAACAGGCCGCCGTTGACCCCGACGATCCCGCCCGGTGCGGCGAAGGCGTTTAGCTGCGGGCTGTTGATCAGGATGAACTCCAGGCGCCGGTCATTGACCTGGCTGGTCTCCACCAGCTTGTAGACGCTGGTTTCGACGTAGTCCTTGAGCTGTGGATCGTTGAGCTGTGAAACCTGGCTGCGCAGCAGGGCCAGCCAGGCGCGGCCCAACTGGTGTTCCTGTTCTGGTGAGACGATGGCAGAACTGGCATCGCCAAGTGACGGCAAGTCGTCGGCGAAGCCCGGTGAGGCAAGCAGGCAAGCGAGCGTCAGCAGGGTGGGGCGCAGAAATGTCATGCACGAGGCCTTAGTTGACAAAGACCCTACTGTAGCCGGACACCGGGCCCGGGACCAGATATTCTAGGCCGCTCAACGACCTGCCGCGGAGCGAACCCATGACTGATGCTGTAGCCCACGATGCCGAACTGGACGCCAGCGGCCTGAACTGTCCGTTGCCGTTGCTCAAGGCCAAGCTGGAACTCAATCGCCTGGCCAGCGGCAGTGTGCTCAAGGTGATCGCCACGGATGCGGGCTCGCAACGTGACTTTCGCACCTTCGCCCGATTGGCCGGTCATACGCTGCTGCGTGAAGAAGACGAAAACGGCGTCTACCGTTATTGGCTGAAAAAAGCCTGAAAACACCGACAGCGTCCTTAAGGATTTTTAATGTTCAAAGTGTTACGCGACTGGATTCAGCGCTACTTCTCCGATGAAGAGGCGGTGGTCCTGGCAGTGCTGTTGTTCCTGGCCTTTACCGCCGTGCTCACGTTGGGCGGCATGCTGGCGCCGGTGCTGGCGGGGATGGTGCTGGCGTACCTGATGCAAGGGCTGGTCACGACGCTGGAGCGTCTGCGGCTGCCCGGCACCGCGGCAGTGGGGCTGGTGTTCGCCCTGTTCATGGGTGTGCTGGTGGTGTTTCTCGTGGTGATCGTGCCGTTGCTCTGGCACCAGTTGGTGACCTTGTTCAATGAGTTGCCAGGCATGCTCGCCAAATGGCAATCCTTGCTGTTACTGCTGCCCGAGCGTTATCCGCACCTGGTCTCCGATGAGCAAGTGCTGCAGACCATCGAAGTGGTGCGCGGCGAAATTGGCAAGTTCGGCCAATGGGCGCTGACGTTTTCGCTGTCCAGCCTGCCGCTGCTGGTCAACATCATGATCTACCTGGTGCTGGTGCCGATCCTGGTGTTTTTCTTCCTCAAGGACCGGGAGATGATCGGGCGTTGGGTCCGTGGCTACCTGCCGCGCGAGCGGGCGCTGATTACCCGCGTGGCTCAGGAGATGAACCGGCAGATCGCCAATTACATTCGCGGAAAAGTCATCGAGATTTTTATCTGCGGTGGCGTGACTTACATCGGCTTCGTGACCATGGGGCTCAATTACGCTGCGCTGTTGGCGCTGCTGGTGGGCATTTCGGTGGTGGTGCCTTACGTCGGCACCGTGGTGGTGACCGTGCCGGTGGCCTTGATTGCCCTGTTCCAATGGGGCTGGAGCGATCAGTTCATCTACCTGATGGCGGTCTACGGGATCATCCAGACCTTGGACGGCAACGTGCTGGTCCCGCTGCTGTTCTCCGAGGCGGTGAACCTGCACCCGGTGGCAATCATCTGCGCGGTGCTGCTGTTTGGCGGGCTGTGGGGGTTCTGGGGGGTGTTCTTTGCGATTCCCCTGGCGACGCTGTTCAAGGCGGTGCTGGATGCGTGGCCGAGCAAGGAGCCGGTGGTGGCGCCGTTGTTGTAGCTTGATTATTCAGGTGATGCTGATGGCCCCTTCGAGAGCAAGCCCGCTCCCACATTGGATCTGCGGTGACTTGGTCAACCCAGACCCCCTGTGGGAGCGGGCTTGCTCGCGAAGGGCCTGAACAGGCCCAAGGTAAAATCAGCCCTTGTCGAGGGCCTGGGCCGCCGCCAACACCGCATCCACATGTCCCGGCACTTTCACACCACGCCATTCCTGGCGCAGCACACCCTCCTTGTCGATCAGAAAGGTGCTGCGATCAACGCCCAGGTATTCCTTGCCATAGAGCTTTTTCAGCTTGATCACGTCGAACAATTGGCAGATAGCCTCGTCCTTGTCGCTGATCAGCTCGAACGGGAACTCCTGTTTGCACTTGAAGTTCTCGTGGGACTTGAGGCTGTCCCGGGAGACGCCGAACACTTCAGTGTTGGCGGCTTGGAATTGTGCATATTGATCGCGAAAACCCTGGCCTTCGGTGGTGCAGCCAGGGGTGCTGTCCTTGGGGTAAAAATAGATCACCACCTGCTTGCCCTTGAGGGCGGCGAGGCTGATCGTCTGCCCGCTGGTGGCAGGCGCTTGGAAATCGGTAACCGGCTGGTCGACGGCAACGGCCATGAACGCTTCCTTACATTGGGTTTTGTGGGCGCCACGGCTCGATCAGGGCATCCAGGTTCATCGCATCGGCGAAGTCCAGGAACTGATCGCGCAGCCAACTGATCTGGGTGCCGGCCGGCAGGGTCACGGTGAAGGTGGCGTTGAGCATGGTGCCGCCGGTCTGCGGAGCCTGATAGGTGTCGCAGGTCAGGTTTTCCAGCTCGACGTGATGGTCCATGAAGAACTGGCACAGCTCGTTGATGATGTCCGGACGGTAGGCCGAACTCACGTAGGCCACGTAGGGCAGGGCCTGGGGACGGTTCTCCAGGGCGGCGCTGCGCACCACGTTGACGGTAAAGGCATGCTTCTTGGCCAGCACCGGCAGGCTGCCTTCCAGGCGCGCCAGGGCGTCCCAGCTGCCGGAGATCTCGAGCACGAGTGCACTGCATTCGCCATGACGGGTCAGGCGTGAGGTCACGACGGCGCAGCGATTTTCATGGCTGGCGCGGCACAGGACGTTAGTCAGCTCCATGGGGTTGGCGCCGAGGGCACTGATAACAAGGAATTGTTCGCGGACTGTGGGGGTGGACATGCAGCATTCCTAAAGCGATGAGCGGTCGGTACCTTTGCCGCTCGACACGACGCCCGGCCCCGGAAAACGAACGGCTCAAGCCTGGTGCCCGGGGTTGTGCTGCATTCCGCGACAACAGGAGTGCACCAGGACAAACCCGGGATCGGGGCTTGTGACGTCGAAAACGGAGGCTGGAAACCGGCGTATGAGCTTGTCGGTACCGATCAAAGCCTGAAGGGTAGCGAAAACCAACGCCAAGGGGAATGGTAGTTCGCTTGTACAAGCATCTTGGCGCCAGTACCATTACGCTCTCTTTTTCCGGCAGGAGCGGTTTCATGATTGCGGGCAGTATGGTGGCTCTGGTCACACCCATGGATGCAGACGGGCGTCTTGACTGGGACAGCCTCAGCAAACTCGTGGACTTCCACCTTGAAAACGGCACCCATGCCATTGTCGCCGTCGGTACCACCGGCGAGTCGGCAACGCTTGATGTAGAAGAACACATCGCCGTGATCAAAGCCGTGGTCAAGCAGGTTGCCGGGCGCATTCCGGTCATCGCCGGCACGGGCGCCAACTCGACCCGCGAAGCCGTCGAGCTGACCCGCAACGCCAAGGAAGCCGGTGCCGACGCCTGCCTGCTGGTCGTCCCGTACTACAACAAGCCGACCCAGGAAGGCTTGTACCAGCACTTCAAGCACATTGCCGAAGCCGTCGACATCCCGCAGATCCTCTACAACGTTCCCGGCCGCACCTCCTGCGACATGCAGGCCGAGACCGTGATCCGCCTGTCCACCGTGCCGAACATCATCGGCATCAAGGAAGCCACCGGCGACATGAAGCGCGCCAAGGCCATCCTCGATGGCGTGGGCAAGGACTTCATCGTGCTGTCCGGTGATGATCCGACCGCCGTCGAACTGATCCTGCTGGGTGGCAAGGGCAACATCTCCGTCACTGCCAACGTCGCGCCGCGCGAAATGGCCGACCTGTGCGAGGCCGCGCTCAAGGGCGACGCCGAGACCGCACGGGCCATCAACGAAAAACTGATGCCGTTGCACAAGGACCTGTTCATCGAGGCCAACCCGATTCCGGTGAAGTGGGCCTTGGTCGAAATGGGCTTGATGCACGATGGCATCCGCCTGCCACTGACCTGGCTGAGCACCCCCTGTCACGAACCGCTGCGGCAGGCCCTGCGCCAGTCCGGCGTCCTGGTTTAATTGAGGAAGTACAACGCATGAAGCGAATGGCCGGACTTTCCGCACTTGCCTTGATTATCTCCAGCACCAGCGGCTGCGGATGGATCTGGGGGCCGGAGGGTTACTTCCGCGACCGTGGTAGTGATTACCTGCAAGCGCAACAGACTGCACCGATGCAACTGCCGCAAGACGTCAGCGTCGCCAAGCGCCTGGATCCGTTGTTGCCGATCCCGCGCAACGTCGCGGACGACAGCGTGAAGGGCGAATACATCGTTCCGCGTCCACAGCCGCTGTCGGCCGTGGCCGATGCCAGCGACTACACCCTGCAGAAGAGTGGCGATTCCAGCTGGGTCATGGGCCAACACCCGCCGGCCGAAGTCTGGCCCGTGGCAATCCAGTTCTTCCAGGACAACGGTTTCCGCCTGGACGAGCAGCGCCCGCAAACCGGCGAGTTCACCACCACCTGGCAGCGTTCCGATGAACTGTCCGCCGCCATGGCCAAGCGCCTGAGCGCCGCCGGTGTCGCGGCCGACAGCGAAACCCGCGTGCGGGTGCGCATCGAGCCGGGCGTGCAGCGCAACACCAGTGAAATCTACGTGGTCAGCGCCGAGCGTCCCGCCGGCAGCACCGCCGACGTGGCCTTCACCAACCGTTCGGTCAATACCGGTCTCGACGCTGCGCTGGTGGACGACATGCTTGCGAGCATGAGCCGTACCGCAGAGCAGGGCGGTTCGGTGTCGATGCTGGCGACCCGGGACTACGATACGCCGAGCCGCGTCAGCCTGAACGAAGACGGCAGCGGCAACCCGGTGCTCAACGTCGGCTCCGACCTGGACCGTGCCTGGTCGAGCGTTGGCCGTGCGCTGGAGCAGGGCGAGTGGCGCGTTGAAGACATCAACCGCAGCCTGGGCCTGTACTACATCAACCTGGCTGAAAAGGCCGAGAGGAAAGACGAGAAGCCTGGCTTCTTCAGTGGCCTGTTCGGCAGCAAGCCGGACAAGGAAGAAGTCGAAGCCCGCGCCGAGCGTTACCAGGTTCGCCTGAGCAAGGTCGGCGACAACGTCCAGGTCACCGTCGAGAAAAACATCAATACCGTGGCGCCGGCCGACGTGGCCCGCAAGGTGTTGAGCGTGATTCAGGACAACCTGGGCTGATCCGATGCGTTTTGCCGTTCTCGGCAGCGGTAGCCAGGGCAACGGCACGCTGATCGCCAGCGCCGGCACGTATGTGCTGGTCGATTGTGGTTTCTCCCTGCGGGAAACCGAGAAACGCCTGTTGCGCCTGGGTGTGCACCCGGCGCAACTGAGCGCGATACTTGTGACCCACGAACATGCCGACCATGTGCATGGCGTGGGTTTGCTGTCTCGGCGCTACAATCTGCCGGTGTACCTGAGCCGTGGCACACTGGAAGGCCTGCGCAAACCCATCGAGCCAGCTGGTTTCGTGGCCGGTGGCGAGCAACTGCGTATCGGTGGCCTGGACATCAGCGTGGTCAGCGTGGCCCACGATGCCCGGGAGCCAACGCAGTATGTGTTCAGCGACGGCGAGCGGCGCTTCGGCTTGCTCACCGACCTGGGGTCGTATTGCGACCGGGTGATGGACAGTTACCGGGACCTCGATGCGTTGATGATCGAGTCCAACCACTGCCGTGACATGCTGGCCCGTGGTTACTACCCGTACTTTCTCAAGCAGCGGGTCGGCGGGGAGCACGGACATTTGAACAACCACCAGGCCGCGTTCCTGGTGGCCGAGTTGGGCTGGCAAGGCCTGCAACACCTGGTCCTGGCCCATCTGAGCAGCAAGAACAACCTGCCGCAGCTGGCCCGGCAATGTTTTGTCGACACCCTCGGGTGCGACCCGGACTGGCTGCAACTGGCCGATCAAGATTCAGGGCTCGACTGGCGACATATCGCCTAGCCCACTACTTAGCAAGCGGAGCCCATCATGGAAAAACGTGAAGAACTCTACCGCGGCAAAGCCAAGTCGGTTTACAAGACCGACGACGCTGACCGCTTGATCCTGCTGTTTCGTAACGACACCTCGGCGTTCGACGGCAAGCGCATCGAACAGCTGGACCGCAAGGGCATGGTGAACAACAAGTTCAACGCCTTCATCATGCAAAAGCTCGAAGCCGCCGGCGTGCCGACCCAGTTCGACAAGCTGCTGGGCGACAACGAATGCCTGGTCAAGAAGCTGGACATGATCCCGGTCGAATGCGTCGTGCGTAACTACGCCGCCGGCAGCCTGGTCAAGCGCCTGGGCGTGGAAGAGGGCATGAAGCTCAACCCTTACACCTTCGAGCTGTTCCTGAAGGACGACGCCAAGGGCGACCCGTTCATCAACGAATCCCACGTCGTGGCATTCGGTTGGGGCACCGCCGAGCAATTGGCGCGCATGAAGGAATTGTCCCTCAAGGTCAACGACGTGCTGACCAAGCTGTTCGACGACGCCGGCCTGCTGCTGGTGGACTTCAAGCTTGAATTCGGCGTGTTCAGCGACGGCTCCATCGTCCTGGGCGACGAATTCAGCCCGGACGGCTGCCGCCTCTGGGACAAGGACACCAAGAAGAAAATGGACAAGGACCGCTTCCGCCAAGGCCTCGGTGACGTCATCGAAGCCTACGAAGAAGTTGCCCAGCGCCTGGGTGTACCGCTGTAATCGACGCAAGCATCTGATAGCACGGAAAAAATTTCGCTCGGGGGTTCGCTTCCGGCGAATGTGCTGGTATGATGCGCGCCACTGGAGAGATGCCGGAGTGGCCGAACGGGACGGATTCGAAATCCGTTGTACTGGCGACAGTACCTAGGGTTCAAATCCCTATCTCTCCGCCATATTCAGAAAACCCCTGTAACTCAATGAGTTACAGGGGTTTTTCTTTTTCAGTTGTACTACTCATTTGTACTACTTCCTCTTGTCGCTCAAGAGCCCGTTTGAGGCAATCTCAACCCTTCTCTCTGTGCAGTTTTAATCTGTCAGGTGGCCGGTCCGAATAATCAATTCGTGGGGGGCTAGTACAGGCGCGTTCTCCTTATGTGGACAGGGTTCGTGCAAGCCGATAATGTCGAGGGAATACGTTTCCCATCTTGCCATTTAGAGCCAGTCCGTATGACCGCGCAGACGCCACCACCGACAAAAAAAGAGTTCTGTATCGCTTATCCCTTGTATAAGGAATTTACGTTTGCTGAAGAGCACGATCAAGAAGGCTGGAACGTATTTTTCTCCCAAGAGCCTATCGACACGTATTGCCCGGAATGTAATGCACACAGCATTTTCCACCAACATAACAACGGGAACACTCCTCATTATATTGACGCATGGGCGGGGAGTAGGCGTTACAGCGTCTTGCTTAGATGCTCTAGAAATTCGGCCCATCACTTGTTCTTCCTGTTCGATATTGAGGGCAGGACGGTGCAGAAGATTGGACAGTATCCGTCCCTTGCTGACCTCAACACTTATGATGTGCGTCAATATTCTACTGTGCTATCCAGAGAGGATTTCAAAGAGTTCACTAAAGCGATCGGCTTGGCTGCACATGGTGTGGGTGTAGGGTCTTTCGTGTATCTAAGACGAATCTTTGAAAATCTTGTCGATGCTGCGTATCAGGTCGCGAAAAGCGATAGTGGATGGGATGATGAGGCTTACTGCAAAGGGCGGATGGCTGAGCGGATACAGCTGCTAGGAGGGCACCTCCCCGAATTCCTTGTGGAGAATCGTTCGATGTACAAGATTCTTAGCCAGGGCGTGCACGAGCTGACAGAGAACGAGTGCCTAGCGGCGTTCCCAGTCGTGAAAATGGGAATTGAGCTGGTCCTAGATGAAAAGCTTGCCGCAGCGGCAAAGCAGCAAAAACTGGAAGAGGCAAAGAAAGCTATTCATGGCCTTGTCAGTAAAGCAGGGGCTGAGGTTCGCTCTGGCACTAGTAGGTAGCCCTTTTTTCTATGGAATCTACAGAACCACAAGGATATATGCGAATGAAGCTTCCTTCCGATCGTGCCATTTTAGAACGCATTTACAAACTCTACTACGAAGAGTTTCAGAATCACTCCGATGGAGAAAATAGTGGGCGACGCAGCAAAATTTACGTTCCCATCGACTGCAAGATGATCGCCCAAGACCTTGATGTAGATGCCGATATCATCTTTGGGCGCCTTTACTATCACCTTCAAAAAAAGCATGGTTACACCAATGAAAACGGCTCCAAAGTCATTTTCTTTGATGAGGTGGCGAGCGATGGGCGCTGTATCAACTTTCCACTCATGTCGTCCGTGCTGGCAGGCCTCCAAGAGGATGCCAATAAATTCAGAACAGCCACATGGTTATCCACCTGTGCGCTAACGGTCTCAATTGCAACAGCCGTGTTCAACATCTTCTTCAAATGATCTTTTTTCTGGATGCCCACCGCCGCCGAACACATGGGGGCGCATATCAGGGGGGGCTGTTTGATAGAAGAAAATGAGGGTAGGCCACGATTTTGAGGTGGGGCGATTATAAGTTAACTCAAAATCGTGGTCTGTCTCCCTAACACTTATAAGAGAAAGGCTGTTTCGCCCTCGGGTGAATAATATTAATAAAGGGGGTGTCAATGTGGTACGAGTTCATTACATTCTTAAAGTCAGTTCCGGACGTAATTTGGTCAGGTATTGTAGCGTCGTGCATTACGCTCATAGGTGTCATGCTCTCGAATAGAAGTAACAATGCTCGGCTGAAGCTTCAGCTTGACCATGATGCGCGCGAGAAGTCTAAGGAGAAGATCAGTAATCTTCGGCGTGAGGTTTATTTGAAAGCTGTTGAGGATATTGAAGTAACCAATATCCATGTTGGCAGTTTGGCTAGTCGTGATTTGTCTACGTTGACTATGAATTCTGAGCTTCAGGCAATAACAGCGTCGATGGCAAAGTTGAAATTAGTAGCTGAGCCGAAAACCACGCAGCTAGCAGGGGAGCTAAGTGTGGCGTTCGGAGTATTGTTTTTGAAACTACTACCGAGGCTTCTTCCGGTGCAGGATGCAAAAGCCGATATTGAAATAAATGATACGGGTTATATAGGTTCGTCAGCTGAAGCCTCAAGAATATTGCGAGAGATGCATAAGTTTAATGAGGAGGGGAGAGGGGACGCTGAGATATTTAAAACTCTCCAAAACTCTTACGAGTTTTTTTCCAGTCAGGCTCAGGATTACGCCGATGCTAGGTCGACTGCATACGATGTCTACAATGCTCGATTGGGGGGATTTAACAAATTGCTGATGCCAGATATGAAAGAGCTTTCCAAGATGCAGCTAAAGCTCACGATGTCTATTCGCAATGATCTCGGAATTGTCTGTGATATTCCTGCTCTTGAGCAACAGCTAGAGCGCCAATGGACGGTAATGGGCGCCGAGTTTGGAAATGCAATGGATTTGTTTCGGGAAAAACCTGACGCCGGACCAGGCTGAAACTCTCTTGGAGTTACAATTGTAAGGGAAACGGTGACAGACCACGATTATGAGGCGGGTCGATTACCAGTGAACTCAAAATCGTGGTCTGTCCCCCCGTTCTTCCCGGAGTGTGATAATCAGATTTTCAAAACTTGGCCCAACGCATGACGTGATGGCGCGGAGGCATCAGCGCCGATAGGCTCAGCCCCAATGCAAGCCGGAGAGCAATCAGGAATGGAAAGGATCAACGAAAGGATTGAACTGCTGACGACCCTGCACAAGGACGCGGCGAACAAGCTCGACTATTTCATCCTTGGTGCAACGCTAGCGATCTGTGCCTACCTCGCCCAAACAAATCCGTATGGCCGAATCGGTATCAACACGGAAACGTTTCTGTTGGGCTCACTTTTTATCTTTGCCGCTAGTGCTATTTGCGGATTCAAACGCATCGAATCAACTGTCACATCACTAGGGCTCAACATTTTTGCGCTCCAGCATGAAGATCCGGCTACCCGGCGATACTTCATCAGTCTGCTGAAAGAGCGTAAGGCGACCTCTCGTTACTATGTCGCACGCAATTACTTACTGATGCTGGGATTACTCGCCTACCTAATCACGAAAGTGTGGGCTGCCTACCAGAACAACGGATGGATACCGGTGCACTAAATTCATCGGGAGCGGGGGGTGAACCACTATTATGAATCGGAACGATAATAAGTGAACTTAAAAATCTTGATCAGTCTCGCCGTTTCCTTCAGGCTTTGGCTGTTCCACAGCGAACTACTGACTGTGGAAAAAAACTATGTAAGAGCTGTGCAATGTCGTCATGATGCGTAATATTGCAGGAGCGTTATGTGTCGGAGAGAAGTCATGTCTAAGAATAATGCCGAAAGAAATGCGAAAACTCAGGTGGTCATAGAGTTTCTCGACCTGCTTAATAGGGACATCAAGAACAATCCTAAGAGTCTTCAGCCTATCTCTCGTAACCTATTGCGGCGAATTCAAACTGTTCGCAATCAGGCTGACGCCAATCGTTGTCGCGAGCGCTAGAAAGACTAAGGGTGACTGAAAGGTACAATTCATATCGAAACAGGTCTTCGAAGCGGCGAGCCCGAATGTTTGCTTAGAGCTAGATGGTGTCAGTCATCTAGCTCAGGAAAAGTGATTTTTCCTACAATCCAAGGTTCCACAATGTCGCTATGAATCGTACGTAAAAACGATCCCCACTCTTTACGGTTGTGAGCGTCTGGTCCAATGATCGTCAGCAGTAGGTACGCATCTTTGAAGTCATCATAGGCATAAATAAGCCAGAAGTCGTTGTCAGGGTCTTCCGTTAAGGCTGTGCGATAGTACTGGCGGTCGATTTGGGCCCAGCGAGCTTGTGTTTCTGCAGTGCTCGCCAAATGGATGTGACACATATCACTCAGATCGAGCTGTTCATCTCTGCCAAAGATAGCCGGAAGCTCGCCGCACACTTTGTAATTGTAAAAGTGTGCGGCAAAATTTCTCCAATTTTGTGTTTCTTCAAAAAGTGCGGAAATTTTAACGTCTGGCATCCACGCCTACTTTGTAATAGGAAGCTTGCCAGTGATTACAAATTTATCGAACACTTTCTGACCATCACGTGCAGCTTGTCGAACGTCAAGAAATGTCAGCTCTTCGTGAGTGACTTTTCTGCGCGTTTTCTCGACTTTTTTTGTGGTAGCCATCGGAGCCTCCGAGGTGTGTGTATTCATGCCGATCAGCTTATGTGATTAATCGAGTCCGGGCAAACCGGCGGTTTGGGTGTCATAGAACCATGCTCGTTTCGATGAAATGGGCCCCATGGGAGGCCCTTTAAGCTAGGCCGGCTCTGCGTCCAAGCGTCGGGCGATGACATCAAGTACGTCACAACCATCCCTCAAGGAGATGCAGCATAGCTGCGCAAAGTCCTGAAGGACCACTGAGTCACTCGGAATGTCCCCTCGCATGGCGAGGTTCTCTAAAAGCTGGGTGACTGCGCGGATTCTATAGCCCGCCGTGTCAAGCAGGATGTGCAAAGGCGCAGAGGTATCGACGAAAAGGGGCTGATCGTCGGCATTACTGGTGAGAGCCATGTATCTATTCATTTTTAAATTCCATTTGATTGAAGACCTTCTTAATCGTCGCCAAACGAATAAGGTGGTAGCTGTACGCGGGTTGGCGAACCGGGACAAATGGAAAAAACCGGCAGATCCGAAGATCTCCCACGCACAGCTACCGAAAAGCAGCATATTGCGCACGGAAGCGTTCCGCAATCCGCGAGAGGTTCCTGCATATTTGTCATGGGTCGCCAAACCCAAGCCGCTCTGATGAACGACGCGCTTGAACTATAGATCCCTTCCGTAGAAATCATCAATCAGATGATGAGTCAGAAAGTTCTCTAAATTATGTGGGCGGAAAATGTAGGAAATATTCCCCGCTGCAATTGCCTCCCCGCTTTTTTTTACCCCCTCCGCATCCTGAATAACCACAGCCCTTCACACCAAAACCTTTGTGACAATCAGACTAATGGGCTATAGCTCAAGGCATGGCTGCCGATAGGCAGGTATTCCCCCCGTGTAAGGAGTGACACCATGCTGCGGTTCTTCGCCGACTTGGGCTTTCGCTGGAAAATCACTCTCCCGATAGTGTTCCTGGCTGTGTTGCTGGTCCTGATGGGGGGCGCGGGGATGCGCGGCATCAGTCAGGTGACCGAATCCAGTACGCAGTTGACCAAACGTTATCTGCCGGCCATCAGCCTGTTGCTCAATGCCGACCGCGACCTCTACCAGGCATTCGTGGCCGAGCGCAGCCTGCTGGACGGTCATGCAAACGAGCATTTGAAAGCGCTGAGCGCCAGCCATGGCGAAAATGCGAAGCAGGCTTACGACCGTGTGCAGAAATATGCCGCGATGCAGCCCGGTGCCGAGGCGCAGGCGTTGGTCAGTCAGTTCAATGACAGCTTCGGCAAATGGATGCAGGTTTCACGGCGGGTCCTCGAGCTGTCGGTAGGCGATCCGCAGGGTGCCAGTGCGCTGAGCTTCGGTGACAGTGAGCGCCTGTTTGAAGCCACGCGGGATGCCATCGACAAGCTGGGTGAGCTGGAAGATGCGGCGTCCCATCGCGAAGGCGATGCTGCGATTGAAAACGGTGAGGCAGTCGGAGTGCATCAGGGTGTGATTCTGTTGATCGGCCTGCTTGGTTGCGTCCTTGTGCTGGTTGCCCTGCCGCTGGTGGTGTTGAGCCCCATGCGTCGCTTGCTGCACCGCGTCGAGCAGATTGCCGAGGGCGGTGGCGATCTGAAAGGGCGTCTCGAAGTACGCTCGGCCGATGAGCTGGGACAACTCGGCAGTGCCTTCAACCGTTTTCTCGACAAGTTGCAACCGTTGATCGCCGAGGTTGGGCGGGTGACCGGAGAGGTAGACTCCGCAGCGCGGGCCATGGCCGACATGGCCTCGACGAATGACCGATTGATCAGCAGCGAGCACGCGGCGCTCGATCAGGTCAGTACCGCCGCCACCCAGATGAGCGCTGCGGTGCATGAAGTGGCGCATAACGCGGCGAGCGCCTCGGGCGCCGCGCAGGAGGCGAGCAGCCAGTCTCGTGACGGCGCTCAGGTGGTCAGCAGTACCATCGAGTCGATCCGCCAGTTGGCCCAGGAAGTGGAGACCGCTTCGGGCACTATCGAGGCATTGGCCCAGGAAACGTCCAGTATCGGCGCCGTGCTCGAAGTGATCCGTGGCATCGCCGAACAAACCAACCTGTTGGCGCTGAACGCTGCCATCGAAGCGGCGCGGGCCGGTGAGCAGGGCCGTGGTTTTGCCGTGGTGGCCGATGAAGTGAGGGCGCTTGCGGCCCGCACCCAGGACTCGACCAAAGACATTCAGGTTCGCATCGAGCGCTTGCAGAGCGGTGTCGCCAAGGCTGTGCAAGCCATGCATGTGGGCAGCAGCAAGGCCCGGGACAGTGTCGAACGTGCAGCGGGTGTCGACCAGGTGCTCAGCGGTACCGGCGGTTCGATCCAGCGGATCAACGACATGGCCGCGCAGATCGCCAGTGCTTGCGAGGAGCAGAGCAGCGTCACCGAGGAGATTGCCCGCAACATCTCCGATATCCGCGACTTGTCCAACGAAGCGGCTGCCAATTCCGCCCAGAGCATGCATGCCAGCCGACAGCTGTCCTCTCTGTCGCAAAACCTGGCTGGGCTGGTCGGCCGCTTCCGCACCTGAGGCCGGCGCGCTGTGGCCATCAGCGATAGTCTCCGAGCGTTGCATCAGGACGGTTTCGTCCTGATGCCAGCCGTACTAAATGCCGCGCAGATTGCCAACCTGCGCCATGCCATCGACCAGTTGAAGCCTCAGCACTGGGACTACAGCGGCGTCATCGATCACTACAAATGTGTGTTTAATCGCGACCCGTTCTGGCTGCCGTTCCTGGAGGTGGCCGGCGTGATCGAACTGGCCGAGGCGGCCCTGGGCGATGACTGTCATGTTATCGGCCAGACGGCCTGGCGCTGCCATCCGGGTTTCAAGGGGGCGCCGTTGCACCTGGATTACCTGGCGATGAAATTGCCGCCCACGCTGTTGGCCGACCCGGCCTTCGAGCTGCCAATGCAGGTGTTCACCGCGCAGTTTTACCTGGATGACATCGACGCCGACTTGAGCCCGACCCAGGTGATTCCTGGCAGCCACAAGGCTGGTCGGGCGCCGGTGGCGGGTGAAACGCAATGGCAGGGGCGCTCCGCGCAGCCCGTGTTGTGCCGGGCGGGCGATGTCTTGATATTGCGCAGCGAACTGTGGCACGCCGGCAGCGACAACCGCACCGCCGACCGCACCCGCTACATGCTTCAGGTGCACTACGGTCGGCGGATGGTCGCACAGAAGTTTTCACCCTATCTGCACTGGCAGTTCAACCCTGAGGTGCTGGCCGCGGCGACACCTCGCCAGCGGCGGCTACTGGGTGATCACCAGGAAGCTGAATACGATTGAGGCGGGCTCAGTCAGATCCACACATCATTGACCGCCGTTCGCTCATTGGTTTCTTCGCCGGTATTGATGACGCCGCGAGGTTCGATCAACAGCAGTTTCACTTCCTGCGCGGCGCTGGGCTTGTGCTCGACGCCTTTTTTGACCACGTACATCTCGCCTGGGCCAAGGGTCACCGCGCCATCGCGAAAGTCGATACGCAGCTCGCCTTCCAGCACGATGAAGGTTTCATCGGTGTCGGCGTGGGTGTGCCAGACGAAATCCCCTTCGAGCCGGGCGAGCTTGAATTGGTAGTCGTTCATTTCGGCCACGACTTTTGGCGTCCACTGTTCCTGGAACAGGGTGTATTTCTGGGCGAAATTGATGGGGGAATAACGGGTCATCGAGGCATGCTCCTGGGTGGGTGGTGCGTCCTACTTTATTGTTCGAGCCAACGTGCGTATTGGATGATCGTGCAGCTTTTTGCAGCGCGCAGTCGATGCCTTAGCGCAGCATGTTCAGCCAGCGTGCCGGTGAAACGCCAAAGGCCTGGGTATGCAGCCGGGTCATGTGGCTTTGATCGAAAAAACCACAGGCCAGGGCCACTTCGCTCAATGGCGTGCCGTGGAATGCCAGCCGCCGGGCTTCATGCAAGCGACGCTGGGTGATGTAGCGATAGGGGCTGGTGCCGTACAGCGCCCGGAAATCCCGGGACAGGCTCCATCGATCCCTGCCGCTTGCCTGCACCAGGTCGTCCAGGGTGATGACCTGGTCGAGGGCATCGTGAATGAACAGGCGGGCACGCTCTGCTGCCGGGTAGTCGATCAATCGCCGTCCACGCCGATTGCCCGCCGCAAGGTCGAGCGCCTGGGCCACGTCGTAGATGGCGTCCTCTTCCTCCAGCGGGTCGAGGGGGTGATCCAGGCTGTTCAACAATCGGCGGGTCGCGATGTTGAGATGAAGGTCGTTGGACAATCCACCTTCGATGAAAGGCAATGGCTTGCCTCCCAGTACGTGCTGGATCATCGACGGTTCTATGTAGAACATCCGGTAGCGAAAGCCCTCGCGCGTCCCGGCTTCGCCATCGTGTACCTCGTCCGGGTGCAGGACGATGGTGCCGCCGGGCTGGCTGTGGCGTTTGCTGTGGCGATAGTTGAAGCTCTGCACGCCCGAAAGCGTGATGCCAATGGCGTACGTGTCATGGCGATGTGGGCTGTAGCCATGGCCACTGAAATAAGCCTCGATGCGTTCCATTTTCCTCGATTCGGGTGCTCGCACCAGCCAGTCGCGGTTGTGGATGGATCGAGTCATTGCGCCGGGCCTCCTGCTTTTGTCCCGTATACCCTACCTAACGCAGTTCTCTCAAGAAAAACGATGAACCTTGTGGCGAGGGAGCTTGCTCCCGCTTGACCGGGCTGGCGCTCCAGTGCGAAGCGCTCACAAAAAAGGGCTGCTTCGCAGCCCAGCGGGAGCAAGCTCCCTCGCCACAATGATTCAAACAAGCCAGTGAGTTGAGCCCAGGCCAATCTCTTTCAGCGCCGTTCAGATCTCTTTTACCGGCGTCTCACCCTGGACATTCTTGATCAGCCCGATCACATGAAGACAGTCACTCTTGTTCACATAGGATTCGCCACTGGCGATCGTTTCGTGGTTGCCGGCCCTCAAGCGCCAGCGCCATTGGCCTTTTCCGGTGCTCGGGGTGCCTCGGGTCTGTCGATAGATTTCAAAATACATCGGTTCGCTCCCTGCGATTGATTCAGTCAAGACATGCGTTGGACATGTGGCTGCAAGCCTAGCCAAGTGGGTGGTTTTGGCTACGGGAAAATCGTTTCCATTGGTTATCGAATATTGCCGGATCGGGCATTTGACCATTTCCATGGGGAAAGTCATGTTGCGAACATGTGGTCGGCTGGAAGTTCGGGCTGGATCCTTGCGTTGCCCTGCCTGGTCCTGCTTAATACGTTTCGACGCCTAGGGCCGGAAGCCCGAAGGGACTGAAAACACTATAAGAAAAAGAGCCATCAAGTGACTGAATATCCAGGAGTGGATCTACAAGGTCGTCTAACGCTTTCGCTTGTCATCCCGGTCTTCAACGAAGCCCAGTCCATCGATTTGTTCATGGCCCGGATCGACCAGGTCTTTGCCGATGAATCACTGGTAAGCCTGGAGCTGGTGTTCGTCAACGACGGCAGTGGCGACGATACGTTGGTGTTGCTGCTGGACAGGCAGAAGGCCGACCCGCGCATCCGGATCGTCGACCTGAGTCGCAATTTCGGCAAGGAGGCGGCCTTGAGTGCCGGCCTGCAAGCCGCCCGTGGCCAGGCGGTGGTGCCGATCGATGTCGATCTGCAGGATCCTCCCGAAGTGATCCTGGAAATGATCGCCCATTGGCGCAACGGCGCCGAAGTGGTGTTGGGCCATCGGATCAATCGCGACTCCGATTCCTGGGCCAAACAGGTGTCCGCCAACGGCTTCTACCGACTGCACAACAAAATCGCCGACCACAAGCTGCCGGAAAATGTCGGCGATTTTCGCTTGATGGATCGCTGCGTGGTCGATGCCTTGCTAACCCTGCCGGAATCGCGTCGCTTCATGAAAGGGTTGTTTGCCTGGGTGGGTTTCCGGACCACCTACGTGGACTACGTCAGGCCTGAGCGCAGCGCCGGAGAAAGCAAGTTCAATGGCTGGCGCTTGTGGAATTTTGCCCTCGAAGGCATCACCAGCTTCAGCACCGAACCGCTGCGTATCTGGACGTACCTGGGGCTTTGCGTCTCGCTGGTGTCCTTTGCGTTCGCCATTTTCATCGTGTTGCGGACCCTGATTTCCGGGGTCGACCTGCCGGGCTATGCCTCGCTGATGGTCGCGGTCACCTTCCTGGGCGGGTTGCAATTGATCGGCATCGGCGTGTTGGGTGAATACCTGGGCCGCACCTATATCGAATCCAAGCGTCGACCGGTTTTCCTGGTGCGGCGCATCTATGACGCCAAGGACTGACCATGGACCTCAAGGAAACCGACATCCTCGGTCCCGATATCGAGCAGCACTGGTACTACCGGTCGAAAGCCCGGGCCATGCTCCACATGCTCAAGGGCACCTCCGCCAGTACGCTGCTGGACGTGGGCGCCGGGTCGGGCTTTTTTTCCCATCACTTGTTGACCCATACCGCAACCGCCCAGGCCTGGTGCGTGGACATCAGCTACCCGGCCGACTCCGACGCGAGCACCGCCGGTAAACCGGTCCGCTACCGACGCGCCATCGACACGCTGGACGCCGACCTGGTGTTGCTGATGGATGTGCTGGAGCACGTGGACGATGACGTGGGCCTGCTCAAGGCCTATGTCGACAAGGTGCCGTCCGGCAGCCGTTTCCTGATCACCGTGCCGGCGTTCCAGTTCCTCTGGAGCGGGCATGACGATTTTCTCGAGCACAAGCGCCGCTATACCCTCAAACAGTTGGAGAGCGTCGTGGCGCAGGCGGGTTTGCAGGTGCAGCAAGGTGCGTACTACTTCGGCCTGGTCTTTCCCATCGCCGCCGGCCTGCGCCTGTTACAGCGCAACGCCACCGGGGCGCCGGCCAAGTCGCAGCTGGCGCGGCATCATCCGCTGGTCAATGGCGTATTGAGGGCATTGTGCAGCCTGGAGCGTCCATTCATGGGGGCCAATCGCATTGCCGGCCTGACGGTGTTCTGCCTGGCGCAGAAGCCGTGACCTGGACGCACTCGCCCTTGCTGCGACGTGCCTTGCGTTTTGCCATGACCGGCCTGCTCGTCACTGGCGTCCACGTGGTGGCGGCCGTGTTGTTTGTGCACCTGGTTCTGGCCAACCCGCCATTGGCCAATGGTTTCGCCTTTGTCGTGGCGACCGTGGTGTCGTACCTGATCAACACCCTCTGGAGTTTTTCCAGCCGCTTGCATGGCCGCACCCTCGGCCGTTTCGTGGTGGTCTCGATCGGCGGGTTGGGGCTGGCGATGCTGGTGGCCTGGGTGGCCCAGCGCGTCGGCCTGGGTTACCTCGCGGGTATCATGGCCGTGGCGCTGATCATCCCGGTGTACACCTTCATCCTGCATAATTTCTGGACGTATCGATGACCCTTCGTAGTCAGCGTTTCCCGGTTTCCTTGTTGCCCATATTGTTGGGCGCGCTGGCGTTCCTGTTGGTGATCGGTCCTCGGGTGCTGGATCCGACCAACATCGCCTGGCTGGGGGAGGGCGATGCGGCGACCCATTACATGGGCTGGGCATTTTTCCGCAGTTCACCCTGGACCTTTCCGTTGGGCATGAACCCTTCCTATGGTCTGGAGTTGGGCAACGGCATCATTTTTTCCGACTCCAATCCGTTGCTGGCGTTCTTGTTCAAACCCTTCAACGCCTGGCTTCCCGAGACGTTCCAGTATTTTGGCCTGTGGTTGCTGGCCTGTTTCGTCCTGCAGGCCTGGTTCGCCTGGAAACTCGTCGGACTGCTGACGCCGTCGCTGTGGATCAGGCTGTTGGGTACTGGGTTATTTGTGTTTTCGCCGCCGATGTTTCTGCGCATGGGCGGGCACTTGTCGCTGTCCGGGCATTTCCTGATCCTCGCAGCCCTGTACCTGGCGCTGCGGCCCGGCTTGCAAAAGCGGCGGCTGGCCTGGGGCGTGCTGTTGGCCGCCACCGCGCTGGTGCATGCGTACCTGTTGGCGATGGTGGCGTTGATCTGGCTGGCCGACCTTGCCAGCCAGGCCATGAAGGGGCGGTTGTCCCGGCGTGATGCCTTGATTGAGCTGGGCGGCTTGTTTGTGCTGGTGGCGTTCTGTTGTTGGCAGGCGGGTTATTTCAGCGTGGGTGGCGGGACCGTGGCGGGCGGTTTTGGGTTGTATCGCCTGAATGTGATGTCGCTGGTCAACCCTAGCGGCTGGTCCTACACCTTGCGCGATATGCCCCAGGGCCCCGGGGACTACGAAGGTTTCAATTACCTGGGATTGGGCGTCCTCATGCTGGCGATCTGCGCCGGCGTGGCTTTGCTGCAAGGCAACACCGGTTTGGTGAATGCCGTGCGCCACAGGCGCCTGTTGCTGTGGGCATTGATCGGGCTGACGTTGTTTTCGCTGACCAACCATCTCGGCATCGGCATGCAGAACGTGCATTACTGGCTGCCAAGACCCGTTGAGCTTGTGGCGAACGTCTTTCGCGCGGCCGGTCGGATGTTCTGGCCGGTGTTCTACGCCATCATATTTGCGGTGATTTTCCTGGTGATCCGCGGCAACAAACCCCGGACGGCGGCGTGTCTGCTGGCCATGACCCTGGTGGTGCAGGTCCTGGATACCCGCGCGGGATGGGCCGGCCTGCGCCAGAGCCGGATGACGCCGGCGGCCTCGAGTTGGCCTACGCCCCTGAATGATCCGTTCTGGGCCAGTGCCGCCGGTCATTATTCGAAAGTCCGCACGTTATTGCCGCAGAACCAGCCGGACAACTGGCTGCTGACCAGCCAATACGCCCTGACGCACGGCTTGGAAGCCGATGGCGTGTACTTGGGGCGCATGAGTGACCGGGCGATCGAGCGAGCCCAGCGACACGCCGAGCAGATGCTTGCCAGCGGCCAGTACGTCGCGGATTCGCTGTACATCCTCGACCCTGGCGCCGCGCTCCAGGCGGCGAAAACCGTCAATCGCCAGACCGACCTGTTGACCCGTATCGATGGCCTGGTGGTGCTGGCGCCGGGCTGGAAGACATGCGCCCAATGCCCACCGTTCGCCGATGAAACACTGGACATGCAGGTCAAGCTCGGTGAGCGCCAAGTGTTCAGCCGAGCCAACGCGATGTTGGCCAATGGCTGGGGACGGGTCGAGGATTGGGGCACTTGGTCGGAAGGGCCTGAGGCTGAGGTTGTTTTACGCATACCGCCAGAAGCGCGTGCCCTCTCGATCGAAGCCGCGGCGTTCGTGCAGCCCTCGCACACGCGCCAGCGGGTGGAGGTGTCGATCAACGGCGTTGCGGCGCTGGCGACGCAGTTCAACCGACTGCAGGACAACACGCTGGAACTGCCTCTGACGGCAGCCATTCGCGAAACGATGGGTGCGGATGGGCGAGTGCGGGTGCGGTTCCATTTGCCCGATGCCATCAGTCCCAAGGCGCTGGGGCTGGGGAGTGATGAGCGCGTCATGGCGTTGGGGTTGAAATCGCTGACTGTGAAGTAGTTTTCCACTTCACAATGGCTTACTCATTGTGGCGAGGGAGCTTGCTCCCGCTGGGCTGCGAAGCGGCCCCAATATTTTGCGGTTGCTGCGCAACCGAGCGGGAGCAAGCTCCCTCGCCACAAAAGCAGGCGACTGGACGTTTAGCGCATAGACGCACAGCCCCCAGCGTTCCTACACTGCACCCCATCAAGGGATCGAGGGGCAGTGGATGAACCGCAACGAATTGCGCAAGGCCGACATCAACCTGATGGTGGTGTTCGAAACGTTGATGCTTGAGCGCAACGTGACACGGGTGGCGGAAAAACTGTTCCTGGGCCAACCGACCATCAGCTCGGCCCTCAATCGTCTGCGCAAGATGTTCAACGATCCGCTGTTCATTCGCGTCGGCCACCGCATGGAGCCGACGGCCCGGGCCGAGGAAATCATCCAGCACCTCTCGCCGGCGCTCGATTCGCTGTCGGTGGCGTTGAGCCTGACCCACGATTTCGATCCCGCCAACAGCGCCATGACATTCCGCATCGGCCTGTCGGACGACGTCGAGTTCGGCCTGTTGCCGCCCCTGCTGAGCAGCCTGCGGCAAGAGGCGCCGCAAATCGTGTTTGTGGTCCAGCATGTCGATTACTGGCGCATCCCCGATTTGCTGGCATCGGGCGACATCACCGTGGGCATCAGCCAGACGCGCGGCCTGCCGGCCAACGCCAAGCGCAAGCTGTTGCGCCATATCCAACCCCGCGTGTTGCGCGCCGATGCGTCGGACACGCCGCTGACCCTGGACGAATACTGCTCGCGGCCTCATGTGCTGGTGTCCCATACCGCCAACGTCGCCGGGTTCGCTGACGAATGGCTGGCGGAGATCGGGCGCAAGCGCCAGGTCGTGTTGTCGGTGCCGCAATACAGCGCATTGCCGGCATTGCTGGCCGGTACTGACCTGATCGCCAGCCTGCCGGACTATACCGCCGCCGCCATGGCGGCCTCGGGGCAATTGTTCAACGAACCCTTTCCCTTCAAGACCCCGACCCTGGATTTATCCATGGTCTGGTTGAGTCATGTCGACAGTGACCCGGCCGAGCGCTGGTTGCGCTCGCGGTTGGAGGCCTTCATGGGCGAGCGCGGGCCCTTGGCACAACCTTGACACCGGCCTGCCGCGAAACAAAATCCTGCCCCAAAGAATAAAGTCGAGGTAAGGTTGTGACCGCTGAAACCACCTCGTCATATTTTTCGAATCGGAGTCGAACACATGCCTCACCTGCACATGGAGTACACCGCCAACCTGCCCGGGCTGAAGGCCGACGTCGCGTTGCTGCGGCTGAACAATGCGCTGGTGGCCTCCGGTCAATTTTCCGCCGAGCACGACATCAAGGGCCGGGCGGTGAAACTGGAGACGTTCCGGGTGGGTACAGGGATGGGCGAGCGGGGTTTCGTGCACGTGAAACTGGCCCTGCTCAGCGGCCGCTCGCCGGAAATCAAGAAACAATTGGCCGAAAGCCTGCTGGAGGTGATCAAAGGCCTGGAGCCATGGCCGGCCGAAGTCAGCGTGCAATTGTGCGTTGAGATCCTCGACATCGACCGCGAGCCCTATGCCAAGGCCTTGATCGGTCAATGACGCGCAGGCGTTGCGTGGGCGCAGGCCTTGATGATCTGTTCGCGTAGCCAGGCGTTGGCACTGTCCTGATCGAGGGCCGGGCTCCACTGCATGTCCAAGGTCAACCCCGGCAAGCCCTTGGGCGCTTCGTGGTGATTGAAGATCGCCTCATTGGCCAGCAGTTTCTGGATGCGCCGGGGCAGGGTCAGGATGAAGTCAGTGCCGGTGATCATCTTCAGCGCGGCACTGTAGCTGTTGGCGCGCGCGGCGACTTGCCGGTGATGGGCCTGCCGCGACAGCCAGCCGTCCACCCTGTTGCTCGCTGACGCCCAAGGCGTCGCAAACACGTGTCGGCGCTGTACGAAAGATTGAAGGCTCAGTTGTGGCTCAAGTGGCGTCGCCCGTTTGTCCATGACGCAGACCCAATCTTCCTCCAGCAACTGCCGGGATCTTACATCGGCATGGTCGCCGTGAACGTTCGGGCCGAAGCAGATCACCAAGTCCAGGCTGCCGTCGCGCAATTCCTCGGCGGGAATGTCGGCTTCAAGCTTGTGCACGTTCACCACCACCGGCAAATTGGCGTAATCGAAGCCTTGCAGCAGCTGCGGCAGGATCAGGTGTTCGAAATATTCTGGTGCGCAGATGTTGAAGGTGACGGCTTGCCGGGTCGGATCAAAGGTCGGCGGACCGGCATGGCAAAGGTTGATGCTTTGCAAAATGGCGCGCACATGGTTGTACATGCCCTCGGCCTTGCAGGTGGGGCGCATGCCGGTGCGGGTGTTGATAAACAGTTCGTCCTCGAAACAGGTTCGCAGTTTCTTGAGGCAATAACTGACGGTTGACTGGCTGACGCACAGGGCCTCGGACACACCGGTGACACTGCTTTGCTCGTACACGGCGCTAAACACCATGAGGTCCTGCATGTCGAGCTTTCTGAGGGCGTTACTGTTCAGCATCCGTTCTGTCTCTCACTCGCTTCCTTGCGCGGATCTTGCGCAAACCAGGCTGACGATCGTAACGGAACGATGGTGCCAAGAGAATGCCAGGCAGGCGCTTTCATGGTCGGGAACGGGACAGATAGTGTAGGGAACACGACGTGTCGATCAACGACCGACTCGTTTGCTTAAGTTTAGTTAGCGGTGATCCAAGCTTCATCAAATCCATGTTTAACCGCCCAAGGTGCCGTGGGACGCTTGCCCGATGTGTTTCCTGTGATGCGCTCATGGACGCTTGGCCCCAGGCAGTGCAATACCCTCCATCCGCCGCAGTCGATTCGGTCGGCAGATGCACGCCCGTCATGGCCCCCTCCCTTGGTGCGCTGCCCTCCGAGCTGGCTTTTTGGGCGCTCTGGCATTGTCGCCATGCGCGTCCTCCGGACACTCGTTTTTCCCGTTGAACCTCCACGGCGCTCGCTCAATGGCGAGCACAGACTGACGGCGCGTTGTCGCCCGTCCGACACGGAAATACGAGTTTTCTCATGAGCCTTGCCAAAATGTCTTTCGCACCCGTGCAACACGCCCAGGCGTTCCTTGCGCAAAACCCCGATATCGAGTTGTTCGAGTTGTTCATTCTCGATAACAACGGCGTGCCCCGTGGCAAGTTGTTGCATCGGGACGAGTTGCTGGCGGTCTATGAAAGTGGCCGGCCGCTGCCCAGTACGATTCTCGGGCTGACCCTCAATGGCGATGATGTGGAAAATTCCGGGCTGGTGTGGGAAGTCGGTGACATCGATTGCCGCGCCTATCCCCTCAGCGGCAGCTTGCAACGCATGCCGTGGCGGTTGATTCCCACGGCGGCGGTGCAGGTCAGTATGCATCCCCAGGAAGGCCTGCCAGCGACCATCGCCGATCCGCGTTATCTGCTCAGCCAGGTGATCGAAGCCTTGCAGGCCGACGGGTTTTATCCGGTGATGGCGGCGGAGCTGGAGTTTTATCTGCTGGACGCACAGCGCGACAGCCAAGGCCGGCCGCAACCGGCGCGGGACGCTGACGGTGGTCGGCCGCGCACCACCCAGGTCTATGGTTTGCGCGAACTGGAGCAGATCGAGCCGTTCCTCGCCGATCTGTACGCCGCGTGCAAGCTGCAAGGCATTCCGGCCCGGACCGCGATTTCCGAATACGCCCCGGGGCAAGTGGAAATCACCCTTGAACACCGCAGCGATGCCTTGCAAGCCATGGATGAAGCGGTGCGCTACAAACGACTGGTCAAGGGCGTGGCCCACAAGCACGGCATGCAGGCGTGTTTCATGGCCAAGCCGTTCGAGCACTTGGCGGGCTCCGGCCTGCACATGCATGTCAGCCTGGCCGACCGCGATGGCCACAACCTGTTTGCCAGTGAAGCCGGCGACGGTACGCCACTGTTGCGCCATGCCGTGGGCGGGATGCTCGATACTTTGCTCGATTCGTTGTTGATGTTTTGCCCGAACGCCAACTCCTACCGGCGCTTCCAAAGCAACAGCTACGCACCGCTGGCCGCCACCTGGGGCGTGGACAACCGCACCGTGAGCCTGAGGGTACCGGGCGGCCCGGCGTTCTCGCGGCACATCGAGCATCGTATTTGCGGCGCCGATGCCAACCCGTACCTGGCGGCTGCGGCGATATTGGCGGGCATCCATCACGGCTTGCGTGAACAGTGCGATCCCGGGAAACCTGTGGAAGGCAACGGCTACGCCCAGGCGACCGAGCTGCTGCCCACTGACTGGCTCACTACCCTGCGTGCCCTTGAAGCTTCGACTTGGGCGCGGGGAGCGTTTGGCGAGGCGTTCCTAGGTGTTTATCTGGCGGTCAAGCGCGCCGAATACCGGCAGTTCATGGGGGAAGTCGGGGAACAGGATTGGCGCTGGTATCTGAATCAGGCCTAGCAGCAGCTTAAATAATTATTTAACAGCAACTTTTTCACGAAAAATTGATGGTGGGCTGCCTAAAGTTTGTGCTGCCGTAGAAAACATTTTTTTCACATGTTTTCTGCGGCACTTCTTTTTCAAAGAGCAACTTCAGGAAGCCTTCAACCCTCATGCTGACTATTAAAGCCGTGCGCCCCGAGTGGGTGACGCTGGCCGCCAGTGCCTTTTTGTTAGTGGGCTTCAACCTCGTGCTCTGGCAACACTTGCTGGCGATCACGACGGCGGACGCTCGGGGCCTGCTGATGTGCGTGGCGTTTGGCCTGATGATTTTCTGTGCGTTCAACCTGGTGTTGACCCTCGTGGCCTTCCGTCCGCTGCTCAAGCCGGTGCTGATGCTGTTGTTCCTGATCAGCGCCGGCGTGGCGTATTTCATGGCCCAATACGGCGTCTTGATCGATGCCGGCATGTTGCGCAACTTCGCTGAAACCAATGCCACGGAAGTCCGTGATCTGTTGTCGTTGAAGTTGTTTGTCTATATCGGCTTATTGGGTGTCTTGCCGTGCTGGTTGTTGTTCAAGACCCCGATCAACTACCGTCGTTGGCCAAAGGAGTTATTAAGTAAGTTACTGGTCGGCGTGGCCTCGGCCGCGGTGATCGGCGTGGTTGCCCTGGTCAACTACCAAGGTTTGTCGTCACTGTTTCGCAACCACCACGAGTTGCGCTTGATGGTCGTACCGAGCAATTACATCGGTGCCTCGCTTGGGTATTTGCGCGAACAGGTCGCGTCGGCCAAGCAGCCGTTCATCACCTTGGGCGAGGACGCGAGTCGCAACCCGGCCTGGCAAACCCATGGCCGTAAATCCCTGACCGTCCTGGTGGTGGGCGAGAGCGCCCGGGCCGAGAACTTCGGCATCCTCGGTTATCACCGCGACACCACGCCGACATTGGACAAGGAGGCCGGCCTGATCGCCTTCACCGACGTGCATTCCTGCGGCACCGAGACCGCCGTGTCGGTGCCCTGCATGTTTTCCAACATGGGGCGCAAGAACTACGACGCCAGCAAGGCCAAGAATGAGGAGGGCTTGCTGGATGTGCTCAAGCGCGCCGGGCTGGAGGTGATCTGGCGGGACAATCAATCTGGCTGCAAGGGCACCTGCGACCGGGTCACGCTGCAGGATGTCAGCAACCTCAAGGACCCGGCGCTGTGCGCCAACAGTGAGTGCCGCGATGAGATCCTGCTCCAGGGGCTGCAGCATTTCATCGACACCCTCGACAAGGACACGGTACTGGTGCTGCACCAGATGGGCAGCCACGGGCCGGAATACTTCAAGCGCTACCCCAAGGAATACGAGCATTTCACGCCGGTGTGCGAAAGCAATGCGCTGAACAATTGCAGCCGCGAGAGCATCGTCAATGGCTACGACAATACGCTGGTGTACACCGATCATGTGCTGTCGACCCTGATCGATCTGCTGCGGGCCAACCAGGACAAGGTCGACACGGCCATGCTGTACCTGTCCGACCATGGCGAGTCCCTGGGCGAGTACAACCTGTTTCTCCATGGCACGCCCTACATGCTCGCCCCGGAACAACAGAAACACGTGGCAATGCTGGCCTGGTTCTCCGACAGCTACCAGAAGTCCTTTTCGGTCGACACCCATTGCCTGCAACTGAGTCGTGAAAAGCCCTTGAGCCAGGACAACCTGTTTCATTCGATGCTCGGGTTGCTGGAAGTCAACAGCCAGGTCTACAACCGCGACCTGGACTTGTTCGCCAATTGTCGCGGCGCGGTGATTGACGGTGTCCTGGCACGGGAGTGAACGCCTGGACCTTTTTTTCACGCGGGGTTGGTTAACCTGTCAGCCAGCCTTTTCCAAGAGCCGTTTGTATGTCCGGGTTACCCCCATCCACCATCGAGCTTGAGTTCGCCAGGCAGCATGACCAGGAGCATGCGCAGGTTTGCTGCCGACCGGCGCCTCGCCGCTTGCGCCTGGCGTTCTGGCGCGACGAACAAATGGTGCGCAATGCCCTGAAAGTGGCGGGCGAGCCGGGGTTGGTGCTGGACGTGGCCTGTGGGGCAGGGCGGTTCTGGCCGGTGCTGGCCGAGCATGCCAACCGGGTGATCTTGGCGGCGGACCCGTCGCCGGACATGCTCGAACACGCGCTCACCCACCATGGCGACACGTTGCTCCAGCGGGTCAAGACCTTCCCGAGTTCGGCATTCACCCTTGGGCTGTCGGCCAACGCAGTGGATTGTATTTTCTGTTTGCAACTGTTTCGCCACCTCCGCGCCAGCGAGCATCGCCTGGTGCTGTTGCGCGAGTTTCATCGGGTCAGTCGCGACACGGTGATCGTTTCGGTGAAAATCGAAGGGCGCCTCAAGAGGGGCCTGGTGCCGCAACGCAGCCTGGCCGACAAGGCCAATGTCGAAGCCGAGTTTCGCCAGGCGGGTTTCAGCGTGCTTTGGTACCAGGATTTCCTACCCGGTTTTGCGCTGACGCGTGTTTATGTATTGCGTAAGACCGGTTAATTCTTGATGTAGGACTATTCTTGCTTTTTCGCAGGCGATTTCTCTCAGACAGCTGCTCTATGGATGCTCGCAATCGCCAGCGGCGATATATACTGCGCGCCATTCTTCAAGGGAGAGCCGTGTGGCCATCGATATTCACTGGATTCGCGACAACGATAGCCTCGGTCAGTTTTGCGCCGAGTGGCAGCAGTTGCCATTCGTCGCCCTCGACACCGAATTCATGCGGGTCGACACCTTTTATCCCATTGCTGGCTTATTGCAGATTGGCGACGGCAAGCGTGCCTACCTGATCGACCCCTTGACCATCGACAACTGGCAGCCGTTGGCCGCTCTGCTGGAAAACCCGGCGGTGCTCAAGGTGCTGCACGCTTGCAGCGAAGACCTTGAAGTGCTGCTGCGCCTGACCGGTAGCCTGCCCGCGCCGCTGTTCGATACCCAATTGGCTGCCGCCTACCTGAACCTGGGTTTCTCCATGGGCTATTCGCGGCTGGTGCAGGAAGTGCTGGGCATCGAGCTGCCCAAGGGCGAGACCCGTTCCGATTGGTTGCAACGGCCCCTGTCCGAGACGCAAATCAGCTATGCGGCAGAGGATGCGGTGCATCTGGCGGAGGTTTTCGTAGAACTGCGCCCGAAGCTTTCCGACGAAAAATACCGCTGGGTCTTGGAGGATGGGGCCGAACTGGTGGCCAACCTGCGTCGCGAAGTCGACCCGTACGAGGTCTACCGCGAGGCGAAGCTGGCCTGGAAACTGTCCCGTGCCCAATTGGCCGTGCTGCGCGAGCTGTGCGCCTGGCGCGAACGTGAGGCGCGGGCCCGTGACCTGCCGCGCAACCGCATCATCCGCGAGCATTCGCTGTGGCCCCTGGCCCGCACCCAGCCGGATAACCTCGGCGCGCTGGCGAAAATCGAAGACATGCACCCGCGTACCGTGCGCCAGGACGGCCAGTTTCTGCTGGACCTGATCCAGCGCGCCGCCAGCATCCCGCCCGAGCAATGGCCGCCGGCCGTGGCCGAGCCGTTGCCCATCGAGGCCGCTGCCCTGGTCAAGCGCCTGCGGGCGCTGGGGCAGGCTGAAGCCGAGCGCCTGGGCATTGCCCCGGAGCTGATGCTGCGCAAGAAAACCCTCGAGGCGCTGATCAAGAGCGGCTTTCCCGAGGGCCCTTACCAATTGCCCGATTCGCTGCGTGGCTGGCGCCGCGAATTGATGGGCCAGGCGCTGCTCGACAGCCTGGCCACTGCCGGAGAACAGCCTTGAAACGTATCTGCTCCATCTACCGCAGCTCGAAGAAAAACGAGATGTACCTGTATGTGCTCAAGAGCGATGCCTTGGAGCGCGTGCCCGAGCCATTGATGGCCGCCTTCGGCAAGGCGATCCACGCCTTTGACCTGGTGCTGAGCCCCGAGCGTGAGCTGTCCCGGGAAGACATCAACAAAGTGCTGGAAAACCTCGACACCCAGGGCTATCACTTGCAGATGCCACCGGCCGAAGACGAGTACATCGAGCATTTGCCCGAAGAGTTGTTGCGCCGCAACGACCCGGTCTGATGGTATTGGAGGCGCCTGTCCTGGGCGCTTCTTGAAACACGGAATGATTTATTGACGACGATCGCAAGGATAGAGCGACACTCTGTCGGCGGTCGTCTGCACTGTTTTTGAAAGGTTTGATTCATGCGCGTTCTGATTGCCGAACACGATCACGCGGTGTATGCCCAGCTTCTGCGTCAGGCTGCACCCGATATTGAAGTGCTGACCAGCGGCGATTCCGCCGAACTGTCGCGACTGGCCACCGATTGCCCGGTCTGGCTCGGCCAGCCTGATCTGCTGGCCACCCTGTTGCGTCAAGGCCACCAGCCCCGTTGGCTGCAATCGACCTGGGCGGGCATCACGCCGCTGCTGGCCGATGGCTTGAGCCGCGATTACCGCCTGACCCGTGCCGTGGGCATTTTTGGCCAGGTGATGGCTGAGTATGTGCTGACCTACATGCTCGGCCATGAGCGCGAGGTGCTGGCCCGGTTGGTCAGCCAGGTCGAGCGCAAGTGGGACAACCGCCAGGGCCAAGGCCTGGCTGGACGCAAGGTGCTGATCGTCGGGACGGGGGACATCGGCCAGTGTGTGGCGCAGTTCCTGGTGCCGTTCGGCGTGCAGTTGTACGGCATCGCCAGCGAAGCCAGGGAAATGGCGCCGTTCATCGAGGTCGGGGCACTGAAGGATCTGCCGCGGCTGGTGGGCGAGGTGGATTACGTGATCAATTTGCTGCCCAACACGCCAGAGACCCATGACATCTACGACGCGGCGCTGTTCAAGCAATTCAAGCCGACCGGGTTGTTCATCAACGTTGGCCGCGGCGTAGCGGTTGTGGACGCGGACCTGGTGCAAGCCCTGAAGGAAGGGCACCTGGCCGGCGCGGTGATCGACGTCTGCCGCCAGGAGCCGCTGCCGCAGCGCCATCCGTTCTGGACCGCCTGGGGCCTGCTGCTGACCGGCCACAGTTCGGCACCGACTTCGCCACCGATGATGGCGCAGTTGTTCCTGGATAACCTGCGGGCCTATCAGGCGGGCGAAGCACTGCGTGGTGAAGTGGATTTCGCCCGAGGCTATTGAAGCCATCCTCGATCAAACTGTGGGAGCGGGCTTGCTCGCGAAAGGGCCGGCACATTCAACATTTATGCTGACTGAGACTCCGCTTTCGCGAGCAAGCCCGCTCCCACAGTGATTTTTCAGTGGCCACAAAAAATGCGTTCGCCACAGAACCCATTGTGGGAGCGAGCCTGCTCGCGATAGCTGTGTGTCAGTCGCCATCGAAGTGGCTGATCTGGCGCCATCGCGAGCAGGCTCGCTCCCACAGTGGTTATTTCAGTGAGCATAAAAGGGGTTACAGGGTGAAATCACCTTCTGCCACCAGTTCGCTCAGCGGCCGGCGTGGGCTTGGGACTTCGCGGGCCTGGAGGTATTCGGCCAGGGTCGATTTGTCCCCCAGCTTGCCAATCGCCACGGCGGCGTGCAGGGCGTAGCCTTGCGGGATCTTCAGTTCCTTGCGGGTCAGTTCCTGGTCGAAACCGGCCATGCCATGGGTGTGCCAGCCGCTGAGGCTGGCTTGCAGCGCCAGGTGGCCCCAGGCCGCGCCGGTGTCGAAGGTGTGGCTCTGCGCCGGGGTTTCCTCGGTGGCGCCGGGCACCGCGAAGGTGGTTTTCGAGACGATGATCACCAGCGCCGAGGCGTGTTGGGCCCAGCCGCGGTTGAACTCGTTGAGCAAGCCCAGGAAACGCTCCCAGTTCGGCGTGTCGCGCCGTGCGTACAGGAAACGCCAAGGCTGGGAGTTATAGGCCGAAGGGGCCCAGCGCGCGGCTTCGAAGAAGCTCAGCAAGGTTTCTTCGGCAATGCTTTCGCCGGTAAAGGCGCGGGGCGACCAGCGTTCGATGAACTGGGGGTGGATCGCGTAATCGGCAATACGGGAGTTGGCGCTCATGGGCTTACCTGGCTCGAGTGTGGAAAGACAATCAAGCAACCTACGTCCCGCCGCCCGGCCTGACAAGCCCCTGTATACCGACAGTCGCCAATGCTTGGCCTCAGGAGGTCCCGGCACTAGACTGTCGGCCTTTTCACCACCTGATGTTGATGCTCGAACCATGGCCGCCAAAGTCGAACCGTTCTGGATACGCAAAACCCTCGATCAGCTCGATCCCCAGGAATGGGAATCGCTGTGCGACGGCTGTGGCCTGTGCTGCCTGCAAAAGCTCGAAGACGAAGATGACAACAGCGTCTACTACACCCGCATCGCCTGCAAACTGCTGGACCTGAAAACCTGCCAGTGCACCGACTACCCCAACCGTCGTGAGTACGTGCCCGATTGCATCCAGCTCACGCCGGGCAAGGCCGATGAGTTCAAATGGCTGCCGCCGACCTGCGGTTATCGGCTGGTCAGCGAGGGCAAGGACTTGCCCTTGTGGCACCACCTGGTCTGTGGCGATCGCGATGCCGTGCACCATGAACGCATTTCCCAGTCCGGACGTATGCTGGCCGAAGGCAGCGTGCCGGAAGACGACTGGGAAGATCATCTGATTTTTCGCGCCGGCTGAACCGCCGGGCGGCGCGCCACCTGGGAGAACCCATGGCTGCAGGATTGAAACGGATACTGGCGGCCGGGTTGCTGGCGGTATGCGGGCCGCTGTGGGCGGCGCAGAAAGTCGACCTGGATTATCATGTGCACCTGTTGCCCCAGAGCGACCAGGCCGAAGTGCGCCTGACCCTGGCCCGGGGCTCGGCGGTGCGCAGCCTGGATTTCGACCTCGGCGACGGCAGTCGCTACAGCGATTTCAAGGCCGACGGCCAATGGCAGCTCACCCCTGGCAAAGAAGCCCGTGGTGTCTGGCGTCCGGCCGCGGACAAGGCGAGCCTGAGCTACCGCGTGCGCATCAGCCATGCCCGCAAGAACGCCACCTTCGAAACCCGCATGACCCCGACCTGGGCGTTGCTGCGCGGCGATGATCTGGTGCCGTCGGCCAAGCTCGATCAGCAGGACGGCATCGAACTGGTGGCACGTCTTGAGGTTGAATTGCCTGACGGCTGGAAAAGCATCGAGACCCCTTGGCCGCGCATCGGCAAGCAGCGCTTCCGCATCGACGACCCCGCGCGCCTGTTCGACCGTCCCACGGGCTGGATGCTCGCCGGCAAACTGGGCAGCCGCCGTACCCGCCTGGGTGAAACCGAAGTGACCGTGGCCTCGCCCCGGGGCCAGGGCATGCGCCGGATGGACGTGCTGACGCTGCTGACGTTCGTCTGGCCGCAGGTGCAAGCGCTGGTGCCGCGCCATCCGGCCAAGTTGCTGATTGTCGGCGCTGGCGATCCGTTGTGGCGTGGCGCCCAGGCCGGCCATGACTCGATTTACCTGCACAGCCGCCCGCCGCTGGTCAGCGAGCGGGGCAGCAGCCCGTTGTTGCGGGAGTTGGTGCAGGCACTGGCCCGGGTCAATGATCAGGACCGTAGCGATTGGATCAGCGAGGGGCTGACCGAATATTACGCGGTCGAACTGCTGCGCCGCGCCGGCGGCTTGAGCGATGAGCGCTACCAGACCCTGAACGACCGACTCGCCCACGACAGCAAGGGCGTCACCACTTTGCGCGGCGAGCAGATCAGCCCGGCGGCCGTGGCCAAGGCGGTATTGCTGTTGCAGGAACTGGACCGCGAGATTCGCCTGAAGACCCGTAACAAGCGTTCGCTGGATGATGTGTTGCAGGGGGCGATGCGCCTGGAAACCGTCGACACCGAGGCGTTTGTACAGCTCAGTGAAAGTGTTTTGGGTGGGGCTTCCACTGTGCTGGATACCCAGTTACTTCAGTGACATCGCCATCGCGAGCAACCCCCACAATTTTGCGCAATGGCCTGGAGGCTTGTGTGGCGAGGGAGCTTGCTCCCGCTGGGGCGCGCAGCGGCCCCAAAAAAGCGGTGAGCGCTTCGCACTCAAGCGGGAGCAAGCTCCCTCGCCACGAGACTGTGCGATTTTTAAACCTCTGTGAAAGGGAGCTTGCTCCGGGGCAATTCAGAGCCCAACCTTCGGCGAATTCAACGAATCATTCCCCGTCACCGTAGCCGTGCCAGTCGCCGCCTCGGCGTTGGCCTTCAGGCGACTCAGCTCTTCACCGGCCTGCTCGATGCGGGCACGGGCGTTGTCCAAGTTCTGGCGATTCTTTTCCAGCAGGCTCTTGGCCGAGCAATGCCCGGTGATGCCCCGCGCCAACGCCATGCCGCCGATCGCCAGTTGAGCCAGCCCGATCACCCCGCCACGGCGTAGACCCTTGCCCATCATCAGCACGCCGCCGGCCAACGAGCCAATGCGCTCCCAGCCGTGCACGTTTTGCGGCGGATGGGATTGGAAAGGGGTGCGCTCAATCGGCTCGAACGGATTGTTATCGCTCATGATCTGTCTCCAGTGTGGGGATTGGTATAAAGCTGACTGCCTGAGCGATTGCCTTGTTCAATCGAATATAGCACCGATCAGCGGAATTGCGGCCCCGAACGGGTGTTGTTGCCCTTGGCCATGCGGTCGTACAACACGACGTTGACGGTGGCGGCCAGGTTCATGCAGCCGTTGGTGGGGATATAGATCACGTCTTCGCACCAATCACGGATGTCCTTGTCCAGCGAGCCGTCTTCCGGGCCGAAGATGTACAGCGCCCGGTCCGGGTGGGTGTATTCGGGCAGTGAACGGGCACCTTCCACCAACTCGACGGCCACTGGCACACAGCCCAGGGGCAGGATTTTCTTCAGGTCATCGATACCGATCAGCGGGATGTCGTAGTGGACTTTCTTGGTGTCGGTGACGAAGTCGGCAGCGCGCTCATAGCGCTTGCCGGTGTAGAACACCGACGCCACGCCGTAGCAACCGGCGGCACGCATGACCGAACCGACGTTTTCCGGGGACTTGGGGTTGAACAGACCGATGCAGCTGTAGCGTTTGTTGGCCACGGGCAGGGTGCCTTTGGGGAAAAGGCGCGATTATACGGGGAATGGGGGAGGGTGGTCAGGTTCGAGATGTGTGGTGTTTGTTTGGTTGCCATCGCGAGCAAGCCCGCACACATTCGATTCGTGGGGGCTGGTGGTCCCTAGCCTGTTCACGAACCTGACCAATCGGTAACGTTCCCGCCAGCGTTGTGAAAGGCACCAGTCGTTATGGTTGCCTGACACATGACTGCCGGAGTTTCTCATGAAAACCCTTAATGCCTTGCTCGCTGTTTCGATCCTCTCCCTTTCCTCCCTGGCCTTGGCGGAAGGAGGAAGCGATCGCGTTTATGGGCAGATGATCCGTAACAATCAACAAGCCATGGCGCAATACGCCGCCGAAAACGGCAAAGCCGTCCCCGAAATCGTTCATTACAAATACGGCATGAAGCTCGATGTGAAAAAAGTGGTGAGCAGTACACCGGCCAATAAAGGTTGTGGCGTCGGGCCGTCGCGCATGACTTACGAAGACTCGAACGGCAAGCTCAATACCGTGGAATACAGGCTCCTGGGCGAGAACTGTCCGAATGGCAGCTGATTCCCGTCTCGTTTGTTTTCCTTTGGTTTTGAGACGGTAAGGCGCCCTGGTGGCGCCTGTTTTTATCGCAGGGATCAGGATGCTGGTGCGTGACGTTCTCTTGCCTCGGATTGAACGGGGTGACGCTACTCGTCTTTCTTCATCAACCCAGCCAACGCGGCGAACGGGTTGTGGGTCGCCTTGGCAATCTTCGGGGTGCTCAGGGAGCCGTCGCCGAAATATTGCTGGTCGGTGTAGCGCGAGTGTTCGTTGTCGTGGCAGTACAGGCACAGCAGTTCCCAGTTGGAACCATCCTGCGGGTTGTTGTCATGGTTGTGGTCGCGGTGGTGAACGGTCAGTTCGCTCAGGCGCTTGCCGGAAAACTCACGGGCGCAGCGGCCACAGACATGGGGGTACATTTTCAGGGCTTTGTCGCGGTAGCCCATCTCCCGGTCGCGCTGGGCATCGGCGAGGATGCGGTCCAGCTTGGCGGTGTTGGACGGTGGCGTTGACGAACTCATGGGTTCACCTTCGTAGAAAAGACTGATGACGGTTGGACAGAGTTTAGCTCAGCCCTTGAGCTTCTCGGCAATCCAGATGGTGTGGCGAGTGCCTTTGTTGCCATGGGCGAACACTTGCACCTCTTCGGCCTTGAAACCGGCCTTCTTCAGCTTGTCGGAAAACTGCCGGTCAGCGCTGGCCGACCATACCGCCAGCACGCCCTTGGGCCGCAGGGCCTTGGCGCAAGCGGCCAGGCCACCGGCCGAATACAGCCAACTGTTGGCTTTCTGGGTCAGGCCTTCCGGGCCGTTATCGACATCGAGCATGATCGCGTCGAACCCCTGGGGTTCGGCTTGCAGCACCTTGGCCACGTCTTCCATGCGGATCACCGTGCGCGGGTCCGCCAGCGGCCGCCCGGCCTTTTCACCCAGGGGGCCACGGTTCCACTCGACCACGCCGGGCACCAGCTCGGCCACCACCACTTCGGCGGTCTTGCCCAGGTGCTTGAGGGCCGAGGCGAGGGTGAAGCCCATGCCGAGGCCGCCGATCAGCACGCGCGAGCCAGGACGGCCGGCGACCTTGCGGCAAGGAATCTCGGCCAGGGCGTCTTCGGAACCGTGCATGCGGGTGTTCATCAACTGCCCGCCATCGCCGCCCTGGATCTTGATGACGAAGTCTTCGCCGTACTCGAACAGGCACAGGGCACCGCCGTTGTCAGGGATGGGCGTGGTGTCGAGCAGAACGAAACGTTTCATGGAAATCTCGTAGGAGGGCAGACCGGCGCGGTAACGACTAGCCTTAAAGCAGACAATAGCCACGGAGCCATTGATGAAGTGCATCATTCTAACGGCCATTGCCCTGGCGGCGCTCTCAATAAGTTGCGCCCAGGCTCAACAACCGACGATTCCGGTCAACCCGCCGAGCATCCCCGGATCGCCGGGCACTGCCACGCCCATGCCGTATCCGCCGGTCACGCCTAACGGCGTGCCCAAGGCCGGCCCGGGAAATGGTGGGCCGCCCTTGCTGCCGCCGATCGAAATGCCCAAGCCGCCCAAGGACCAGCCGATACCGGGCATGGAGCCGAAGCCGGTGAAGGCCAAGTCGCCGGGGGGGTAGATATGAAGCCAGTCACTTAACTTCATGCATGATGAGGTCCTGTGGGAGCGGGCTTGCTCGCGAAAGCGGTGTGTCAGGCGACAGAGATGCTGGCTGATCCGACGCCTTCGCGAGCAAGCCC